>CP065007.1:3565000-3595827 GCA_016699715.1 Candidatus Competibacteraceae bacterium
ATGGGGGGACGGAGAAGGCTAAGCCAGCCGGCGATTGGTTGTGCCGGTTCAAGCGAGTAGGCAGGCCGACCAGGCAAATCCGGTCAGTCAATGCCGAGACGCGATAACGAGCCCTTTGGGGCGAAGTGGCCCATGCCCAGCTCCCAGGAAAAGCCTCTAAGCTTCAGGTTCGCGCCACCCGTACCCCAAACCGACACAGGTGGGCGAGGAGAGAATCCTCAGGCGCTGGAGAGAACTCGGGTGAAGGAACTCGGCAAACTAGCACCGTAACTTCGGGAGAAGGTGCGCCCGTGGTAGGTGAAGGCCCTCGCGGCTGGAGCCGAAGCGGGCCGCAGTGACCAGGTGGCTGCGACTGTTTACTAAAAACACAGCACTCTGCCAACACGAAAGTGGACGTATAGGGTGTGACGCCTGCCCGGTGCCGGAAGGTTAAGTGATGGGGTCAGCGCAAGCGAAGCTCTTGATCGAAGCCCCGGTAAACGGCGGCCGTAACTATAACGGTCCTAAGGTAGCGAAATTCCTTGTCGGGTAAGTTCCGACCTGCACGAATGGCGTAACGATAGCCACACTGTCTCCACCCGAGACTCCGTGAAATTGAAATCGCTGTGAAGATGCAGCGTACCCGCGGCAAGACGGAAAGACCCCGTGAACCTTTACTACAGCTTTGCACTGAATTTTGAGCCTTCTTGTGTAGGATAGGTGGGAGGCACTGAAGCCGGAACGCCAGTTTCGGTGGAGCCAACCTTGAAATACCACCCTGGAATGCTCGAGATTCTAACCGTGGCCCGTGATCCGGGTCCGGGACCGTGCATGGTGGGTAGTTTGACTGGGGCGGTCTCCTCCCAAAGAGTAACGGAGGAGTGCGATGGTGCCCTCAGCGCGGTCGGAAATCGCGCGTGGCGTGCAAAGGCGAAAGGGCGCTTGACTGCGAGACGGACAGGTCGAGCAGGTGCGAAAGCAGGTCTTAGTGATCCGGTGGTTCTGTATGGAAAGGCCATCGCTCAACGGATAAAAGGTACTCCGGGGATAACAGGCTGATACCGCCCAAGAGTCCATATCGACGGCGGTGTTTGGCACCTCGATGTCGGCTCATCACATCCTGGGGCTGTAGTCGGTCCCAAGGGTATGGCTGTTCGCCATTTAAAGTGGTACGCGAGCTGGGTTTAGAACGTCGTGAGACAGTTCGGTCCCTATCTGCCGCGGGCGTTGGAGATTTGCGGGGCGCTGTTCCTAGTACGAGAGGACCGGAATGGACAGACCTCTGGTGCACCGGTTGTCACGCCAGTGGCATGGCCGGGTAGCTACGTCCGGACGGGATAACCGCTGAAAGCATCTAAGCGGGAAGCCTCCCCCAAGATTAGATCTCCCGAGTCCTTGAGACTCCTAAAGGTCCGTTGAAGACCACGACGTGGATAGGCGGGCGGTGGACGCGCGGCAACGCGTGCAGCCTACCCGTACTAATTGACCGTGCGGCTTGACCCTGCAACACCCAAAGTATGTGGAACCCCCCACCTTCGCAGGCATCGTGCCTTCCCCCTTTTCGCCTGGCGACCTTAGCGCGTGGGAACCACTCGACCCCATCCCGAACTCGATCGTGAAACCGCGCCGCGCCTATGATCGTGTGAGATCTACTCACGCTAAAGTCGGTCATCGCCAGGCAATCTACATCTGAAGCCCCCACTGATAACAGTGGGGGTTTTTTTATGTAATTTTCTCAGGTATGCGGTTGTGTGTCGTCTTGACTGAACTCCGGTAACGACTGTTCGTATTCGGCGATCACCTGTGCGCCCAGCAGGATAATGATGCTAATGGCATACATGGTCATGAGCACGATAATCGCACCCGCTAGTGAGCCGTAGATCATGTTGACCTTCGAAAGATTGGCGAAATACCACACCAGACCGTAGCGGACTCCTTCCCATAACAGAGCGGCGGCGATGCCTCCGATAAGGGCATGTCGCCATGGCAGGCGGCCGGCCGGCATTAGCATATAGATCGAAGTGAGCACGCCGACTTGACTGCAAAAACCGAGTCCATAGAGCAATGTCACGGTCAGATCGCCTAGCGACCAGTGCCAGCCCAACAGTTGGATTTCACCGGTCGCCAGAGTTTGCAGTGCGCCATTTAGCAAAGTCGCTGTTAACAGACCAAACCCCAATAAGACAACGTACAAGTAAGGCAGCAACAACGAAATCAAGGTGTGTCGGATGTGTAGCGCGCGTCGGTGAGCAAAAATCGCCGCCATCGCATTTTCCAGCATGCCAAAGGCCGCCGCGCTGAAAAAAAACAAGGTACCGGCCATGATCCAGCCTAAAGCCCGCCTTTGATCGAGAAATTGTCCGACTTGGCCAAGGATGAGGTCCGATTCGCCGGGTACGAGCTGTTCCAGAAAGCGGCCCAGAGTAGCGAGCAACCAGGTTTTCTCCAACACATTGGATAGAGCGACCAATAACAGGATAAGCAGCGGAATCAGCGATAGTAGCGCGTGATAAGCAACGGCACTGGCCAGCAAGGTCCCTCGATTGGCCTGAAAATGGCGCAATACTCTTGCGAGGAACGCGAGAGGATGACGGAGAATGATGTGGGCAGGATGAGGAGGTTGCATGGATAGCTGGGCCAGGTTCAGTGGGAAGCGAGATATTCCAGCAAGAGCTGGATTTCCGCCGCATACTGGTAGTGTAATTCCGGGTCGGCGGCTAACTCGGGATCGCGAGAACCCGCTAGAATAGCCTGCAGTTTTTCGATCAACAGCCTACCGGTCGACGGAACATTGGGGCTGGCCGCAATCTGGTCCAGCTTGGTGGCGAGCGCGCTGGCGTCGCCGGCTTGAATGGCATGACCAACCTGAGTGCACAAGCGGGTGCCGGGGTTGGTGTTTTCGCCACCCGCTTGCCGGTACGCGAGATATTTCTGGATGGCTTGCCGACGCGCTTGATCGGCTACATTGGGGTTTTGAACCGCCTGACCAAGGTCGCGCAAACCGCGGCGGATCGCCCAGTTGCGGGCCGTGGGACTTTCAGGCAGGTTACATTCGCTGGCTCGGTATAGTTCCTGACGGGCTTCGTCGTGTCGCCGCAACTGGATCAGTATGTTCGCCAGCTTGTTGCGGCTGGCTTCCTCGCTGTGACCATCGCCCAACTCCCGGTAAAGTTCCGCCATCCGGCGATAGGATAAGGCCGCCGGCTCAAGTTGGTTGAGCACCTGATGCAAGTGGCCCAGCTCACCCAGCGTTTCAGCGATCCCGCTCCGGTTACGCTGCTGCTCGTATAGGTAAAGGGCCTGCTGACAGGCATGAAGCGCCGCTTCGATCTCGCGATTCATTTTCCGGGCCAGACCGAGTTGCCGCCAAGCCTGCGCCGCGCCTTCCGGTTCGCCCAGCGCTTCGAATGTCCGTCGGGCGGTGTCGTAAAGCTTTGCGGCTTCGGCATAATGCCCCTGCCGCTGACGCACCAGGCCGAGTTGCATGTTGTTGGTCGCGAAGGTTGCATTGTTGGGGTTGGGTCCAGCGTGCGCCAGAGCGGCCTCATAGGCATCGACGGCTTCCTGCAAGCGTCGTAAATAGGTCAGGCAATCGCCGTTTTCGGCATCGGCGACCGCGGCCATGCGGCTGGCGTTGTCGTTGCCGGCATCCGCCAGCGTCTGGAACAGTTGGCGAGCGGTGCTCAGTTCCCGCGAGGCGGGTTCGGCGGCCTCGGCCAGCTTCAGCAGCTTGCCCAGTTGAAAATGCGCGCGAGCCAGATCGTAGCCGGCGCCGGCGTAGGCATCGGCGCCAGCATCCTGGCAGAAACGCAGCATTCGCCTCGCCGCTTGCAGGGCGTCTTCCAGCGCTCCATCGTTGCGCAGCCGTTCGACGTTCAAACGCTCGGTTTCAAAGCGAGCCCGGCTCCAGCCGAGCAGCGCTTGGCCGGCCCGTTCACGGGCGGTCACGACTTCGGCCAGTGTGGCGGGGAAGCCGAGATCGGCCAGCATGTGCTCCAGTTGAACCGCCATCCGAGCGACTCGTTCGTGAGCAGCGTGCTGGATATGATCGCGCAGTAAAGCGAGTAAATTGGGCAGTTCCAGCCGTAATAACCGGGTTGCGCGGGCGTTATCCTTGAAATACTGCTGATAGAGAACCGCTAGCAGCCGTTCCATGCCGGCGCGCCAGCGTTCGTGCCAGACCGTGCGCTGATCCGGGCTCAACTGGCGGGTCAGGTAGTGGGCTAGCGCGGGATCGAAGCGCAGGTGGCCGTAGCCTTGGTCTTCAGCCAGGCCCAGCTCGATGATTCGTGCACAGAGAGTATCGGTGGCCAGCGTATCGGAGCTAATGGCATGCCCCAAGGCGATACGGTTGATACCCTCCCTGCAAAATGCGAGAACCGCTAATTGTTCCCGGTCTTGGCTGGAGAGCCGGCGCAAGGTGAGTTCCAGGCTCAGGTAGAGCGGCCATTGTGGGTCGTCGTTGTGAATGCGCAACAATTCGATCCGCAGCGGGTGCAGTAGCTTGAAGACCGCGCCCACGCCCAGGATGCCGATTTCATGTGTCAGGCAGCGTAAGGCGCCCGGATGCCCCCCGGCTAGTGCGGCGACATCGCGCAACTGTCGAAAACTCTCGCCGCTATCGGTGTTCGGCGGCATTTCCCGTGCTTCGATCAGCATCTGACCGATCATGGCAATGGCATCACTTTCGTTCAGCGGACTCAGTATCGTTTCCGTCCAGGGCTGGGCGAAGGAGGGTGGGCCAATTCGGCCAAGCCCCAATAGACGCAGGTCGGGCCAGTCGTCCAGCAACTGCTTCCAGAATTGATCGAAGGCTGCATCCTGCTCCGAGGGCCACCGCTCCAACTGGTCGAGCACGATCAGGGTCGGTTCCGTGTGCAATGTTTGCCGGAGGTAGTCCAGCGCTTGCCACTGGGTGGGGTAGCGCACGACCGACCAGTGCTTACCTTCTGGGAGCAATTGTCGGCCCAAGGTTTCCAGCAGTGTGCGAGTATCGTCGACATCGCTGGCACGGATGTAGGCGATATGGCGGTAGCGGTCGCATCGTGCCTGCCAGTTGGCCAAGGCTACCGCGGCGGTGGTCTTGCCGCTGCCACCGGGTCCGCGCAGGAAGACGCTGGTGTGGGTTTCGAACAGTCGTTCCAGAATCAGCAGATCGCGCCCGCGCCCGATACAGCCGACCGCGGAAAGATCGGGCAATGACTCCGGTGGGTCGGGTCGGGGTCGGTCGAGCAGCCGGCGCCAAAGATCCAACGGGGGGCGCACGGTGAGCCGGGGGTCGTGCTGACCTAGATAAAGGGCACAAGTCGGCCAGTCCTGCAAATAAACCCCGCCGCCGCCCAAGCCGACGGTGCGGTAGCTATCGCTGGCTAGCTGGCGATGGCCGGCGAACATGGCTTGGCTGATCCGGGAACCCCGTAGTAGTTCTTCGTAGAATGCCGCCCAGAACCGGCATAGGGTCTCCATCGGCGTGCTGGGATGTACGGTAATCGTGGCCGCGATACCCGCCGCTAGCAGGGCGGAGACCAGCTCGGACACGGCGGCGGAGCCCGTACTGTCTCTGGAACAGGCCAGAACGACCAGGCGGATGCGGTAGGTAGCCAGCAGGGACGCCAGTGCTGACGCCGGGACAAAGTGGGTGTCACGACAAAGCGGTGCATACAGGTCATGACTGACCTCGAATCCGAACACGGCCACATTCTGATCGGGGTCGTGGCGGAGATAGCCATTCAGATGCAGGGCGGCGAAGGGTCGCCCGGCGGACCAGGCATCGTTCAGCCGCTTTTCCAGCATCGCAAGCGTCGGTGGGTTGAGCAGTTGCAGCTCCATCAAGCCACCGAGATTGCCGAGCGCTTCCAGTAGCGGCAGGGTATGACGGCGGTAATCGGGGTGGCCGCTCGGCTCAATGTCGGGGCGTGGGCTGATCGCCAGGATGCGCAGCGGTGGGGGAGCCGGCGAAAAAGAGTCGCCGCCGCCGGAGATCTGGCGCTGGAACTGGATCGGTTGCTTGCCTTGGAGTAGAAAGCCGGCCTCGTCGCGCAGCAATTCCCAAGGCAGGCCGAGCACCGCCGCGGCGGTTGCCGGAGCGGCTTCCGTTCGCACCACCAAGCGGCGGTCGCGAGCATCCGGATCGTCGCGCCAAGCCGCCACCAAGCCCCGCAAATCCGGCGCGCCGAGGGTGGCCTGGTAGAGGGCGCGGCCCCAGGACGCCAAGAAGACATCGGCGTGGCGGGCAAGCTGGCGAACGGTATCGATTGGCCAGCAGAGGTGGTCTTGTAGGTACCAACGCAGAATTCGTGGGTCGGGTGGCCGGGGTAGCGGACCGATGTTCGTGCTCACGATGGTCGGGGTTCGCAAGGGATGATGGTTGAGCCTTGCGGCGAGCCGCCAGCCATCGGGAGCCATCGGATTGCTCTGACTAAAAGTGAGTTCCAGTTCCACCGGCGATGAGCGAGTGCGATCGGTGGCGGTTTCGCCGGGAAGCGGCTCGCCCAGCGCCGTCAGCAGGCCTGGCATCACGACGCCCAGCCCTTCGGTGGATAATTGAACTGGGGCGGTTCGCGGTGGCGGGGTAAACCAGTGGTTGAGGATGCTGAGGTCAACGCCGGGCAGCAATAGGGGAATGACCCGATAGCTACTCGCGCGCCGCCGTTCCGTTTCCTGCGCGATCTCGATCTCCCGGCGCAACCAGGCCGGGGCGCCGGTGTTGAGGCTGAGCACCACGATGACTTGGCGAGCCTGCTCGATGGCCCAGCGGATCCCGGGCGCCAGCCGTTCGCCGCCGCGCAGGCCGTGGGTATCGCGCCAGATGTTCAGGCGGTAGGTTTCCAGGGCCAGGGCCAGGTCCTGGGCGAAGGCGGCATCGGCATGGGCATGGCAGATAAAGATGGAGGCGGTGGCCATCGTGCGACTCCGGAAAGGTGTCGGATCCACTGAGGATGTTAGCGCAAAAATACCCCCATGGAACTCTTGAAAAGCGTGGGTTTAACCCCATCTTAACGGTAACAGTAAGGGGCGTTTGATAAAACGCCGAAACCCCAACATAGAGGAGGTTTGACCATGGCTCTGATGCGCTATGAACCTTTCAATCTGTTGAACCAGTTGCAGCGGGAAATGAACCGGCTGCTGGATGTTGGTCGCTTGGGCGATGAGGAGTCCGGTAATGTTTTGGCTGACTGGGCGCCAGCGGTGGATATCAAGGAAGAGCCGAATCAGTTCATCATCCACGCTGATCTGCCGGGTGTCGAGAGCAAGGATATCGAGATCACCCTGGAAAATGGGGTTCTGACCCTGAAAGGCCAGCGGAGCGCCGAGAAGAAGGAAGAAACCGAGCAGTATCGCCGGGTCGAGCGAGTGCGCGGAACCTTCCTGCGGCGGTTCTCGCTGCCGGATGTGGCCGATGCCGACAAGGTGAGCGCCAAGTGCAAGGATGGCGTGCTGGAGGTGATCGTGCTCAAGCGCGAAGCGGCGCAACCGCGACGGATCGCCATCGAAAGCTGATTCGATCACCACGGGGTGTGGGGGCATGCTCCGTTTCGGTGGATAGTGCGAACAGCGCGGGCTTCGGCCCGCGCTGTCGTTTTGCGCGGTGGACGCGATCAATGGATCTCGTGCACGATTTCGCCCAGGCCCGCGCGCCGGAGAGCGTCGTTGAGCAGCCGGCGTACCTGCCGGACGGTATCCAGTTGCAGTGCCTGCCGTGCCAGTTCCCGCGTTTCGGCCTGGGTGAAGCTGCGAATCGCCCACTTGACCCGCGGCAGGCTGACGGTGCTGGCGCTCAGGCTATCCGCGCCCATCCCCAGCAGCAGCACCGCCGAACCGGGGTCGGCCGCCATCTCTCCGCATAAATTGACCAATCGATCGGCGCGATGCCCCTCTTCGATAATATAAGCGATGGTTTTCAGCATCGCCGGGTGCAGGTTGTCGTATAAACCGGCGACATGGGCGTTGTCGCGATCCACCGCCAGCAGATACTGGGTCAGATCGTTGGTGCCGACCGATAGGAAGTCCACCTTCCGCGCCAGTTGCGCGGTCTGCCAGGCAGCGGACGGCACTTCGATCATCACCCCGATCGGGGGGCGCGTCGCTGGCCAGCCTTCTTCCCGCAATTCCCGATGGGCCTGGTCCAGCAGTCGCAGCGCCTCCTCCACTTCTTCGACGGTGGTGATCATCGGGAACAGGATGCGCAAATTGTTGGATTCGGCGTTGGCGCGCAGCATGGCGCGCAACTGCGTCAGAAAAATCTCCGGGTGATCGAGGGTGAAGCGCATCCCGCGCCAGCCGAGGAAGGGATTCTTTTCCTCGATCGAGAAATAGGGCAGGATCTTGTCGCCGCCGATATCCAGGGTGCGCATGACCACCGGTCGCGGCGTGAGGGCGGCCAGCATTTGCCGGTAGATCTGGTACTGCTCGTCCTCGCTGGGGAACGACTCGCGCACCATGAAGGCGAATTCGGTGCGGTACAGGCCGATGCCCTCGGCGCCGCTGTCGCGGACGGTGGCGATGTCGGTCAGCAGCCCGGCCTTGGCGTACAACGACAGCGGATGACCGTCACGGGTGACGGCCGGTTGGTCGCGCAAGGCGTTCAGCTCGGCCGACAGTTCGGCCTCGGTGGCGATCAGTTGCCGGTATTCCTCGCACACCGCCGGGTCCGGTTCGATGTAAATCCGGCCCTGATAGCCGTCCACGATGATGGTGCAACCCTCGTAGCGGCCGATCGGCCGGTCGCCCAGGCCCATGACCGCCGGGATGCCGATCGCCCGGGCCAGAATGGCGACATGGGACAACGCCGAACCGCGCAGACAGACCAGACCGGCCAGTCGTTCCGGCGGCACCGCCGCCAGGTGCGCCACGCTCATTTCCTCGGCCACCAGCACGCAGCGCTCGGCGGTGGGTTCGGTTTGCCGGCCCGGACCCGCGCGCAGATGATGCAGCACCCGCCGGCCCAGGTCGCGGATATCCTCGGCGCGGGCGCTGAGGTAGGGATCCTCGGCCCGTTCCAGCAGCCGGACCCTGGCCAGCACCGCGTCGCGCCAGGCGGCCGGCGCCCAACGGCCGGTCTGGAGGATGCCGGCCAGGGTGTCGCCGATCAGGCTGTCGCTGCCTAGCATCATTCGGTGGACGGTGAACAAGGCCTGTTCGGTCGGTGGCAACAGCGGCGACAGTCGTTCGCAAGCGCCGCGCAGCTCGTCATCGACGGCGGCGATGGCGGCCCGAAACGCCGCCTCCTCGGCGACGGGATCGAGCGCCGGATGATCGGGAACGTCGTCGAGTTCGGCCAGCAGGTGCGGGATGGTCACGATGCCCATCGCCACGCCCGGCGCGCCGGCGATGCCTTGCAGGGCGCGGGTGCCGGTTGCCAGCGGGTTGAGCAGTTCCTGAGTGGCGCCGCTGAGAATGGCGTGATTGAGGGTGCTGGCCAGTTGGGCGGCGATGGTGACCAGGAAATCCACCTCGGCGGGTTGGAACTGGCGGGAGACAGTATGCTGGATGGTCAGCACACCCAGTACTCGGCGATATTGAATCAGCGGTACGCCGAGGAAAGCGTGATAGTCCTCTTTGTCCACGTCCTGGACCTGATAGAACCGGGGATGGCGGGCCGCGTCTTCCAGGTTCAGCGGCTCCTGGCGTTCGGCCACCAGCCCGATCAGTCCTTGCTGGCGGTTCAAGCGCACCCGGCCAACGGCCTGCGGATTCAGGCCGGCGGTGGCCATCAGCACGTACTCGCGATTGTCTTCGTCGGCCAGATAGAGAGTGCAGGCGGCGACGTGCATCGCATCCCGAATCTGATTGACCGTGATCGCCAGCGCGCTGGGCAAATCCGGCGCGGCGCTGACATCCTGAACGATACGGCGCAGAGTTTCGAGCATGTGGCGGGATTCCTTCCGGCTGGAAACGGTTCGAAGCATGAGGGACGCCACCACAATGGACTGCGATAGCGCGAGGTAAGCAAACGTTATGACGTGGTGATTCAAGATGTTGACGGCTCCATGAGATGCGCGATCGCGAAGGTTCCGGGGTGGGTGAGTACACCTTATACGACTAAGGTTACCAATGCCCCCAAGAGTTCGCGCCGCGCGTCGGCCGGAAGCCCGTTAGAATAGATCGTTTTCGAATGACCGGGAATGAAGGCTTATGCACGATGAAACGCCATTGACCGCCGATCCGGCCCAAACCGCCCGCTTGATGCGGCGGGCGACTTACGCTTCGGTGTTTACCGCCACGATGTTGATCGTCGGCAAGCTGGT
This sequence comes from Candidatus Competibacteraceae bacterium, assembly GCA_016699715.1. NCBI lineage: Bacteria > Pseudomonadati > Pseudomonadota > Gammaproteobacteria > Candidatus Competibacteraceae > Candidatus Competibacteraceae bacterium. The sequence goes on from CP065007.1 coordinate 3,575,227, forward strand.
GGCGGCGTTGTTGACCGGCTCGGTCAGCGTACTGGCGTCGCTGATGGATTCGATGATGGACGTGGCGGCGTCGATCATCAACCTGCTGGCGGTACATTACTCCCTGCAACCCCCCGATCGCGAGCACCGGTTCGGTCACGGCAAGGCGGAACCGCTGGCGGGGCTGGTGCAGGCGGCCTTCATCGCCGGTTCGGCGGTGTTTCTGATCCTGCATGCGGTGGATCGCCTGCTACACCCACAGCCGATCAGGGACGCCCTGATCGGTGTTGGCGTGTTGTTATTCGCCATGGTTGCCACCGGAGCGCTGTTGCTGTTCCAGCGCTACGTGATCCGTCACACGCAGTCCACGGCGATCCGCGCCGATGCGCTGCACTACGCCACCGATCTGCTCACCAACGCCGCCACCATCGTGGCGCTGGGACTGGCGATGTTGGGTTGGCCAAGCATGGATCCGATATTCGCGATCGGTATCGCGCTGTACATTCTTTACAGCGCCGGGCATATCGGTTACGAATCCATTCAATTACTGATGGATCACGAATTGCCTCCCGAGGTGCACGCCCGGATCAAGGAGATCATTCGTGCCCATCCGCAGGTGCGCGGCATGCATGAGGTACGCACCCGCCGCTCCGGGCAAACCTACTTTATCCAATTGCATCTGATGATGGACGATCATCTGCCCCTGGTGGAAGCGCATCGGGTGGCCGACGAGGTGGAGGCCACCTTGTTGGCGGTGTTTCCCAACGCCGATGTGCTGATTCACGAGGACCCGAGCAGCGAGTCCCCGCCGCAGCCGCTATCGGGGTGAGAGGGCGCTCGCTGATCGGCGGACGATGCGTCAGGGGCTGCGCCGACGGCAGATGCACGGTCAACTGCTCAAACGGGATGGTCCAGTCGTATTGGTTGCAGGCGCTGACGGTGGTGCGTTGCAGGAAGCGGCGAATCGGCCAGTAGCTTTCGGCTCCGGCACCAGTAAACACCCCAACGATCAACAGGTTGAGCGAGGACGCCGCCGCTTCGTTGAATTCCACCAGCAGATCCTTGAGGTGAGGACGGAACGGCTGCTGTTCCAGGTGTTCTTCGAGATACGCGCGCAACCGGGGCACGATTTCGCTCAGGATTTCGCCCTGATGACGGTAGTCCAGCCCGAAGATGACGGGTACCGCAAAGCCTTCCAGCGACAGATTGCGCGGGTTCTTGCCGAGATAATCGGCGACCGTAAAGGTCTTGACCGCTCCGATGACCTGTAGCTGCACCACCTCGGGGGTCTGTACCAGCACCTTGCCGTAGATGTCGCCATCCAGAATGACGATGTCGTTCTCCCGGCTGGGAAACCAGGATTCCTCCGGCGCATGAAGACGCGACTGCAAATCGACCAGCCGGTCGAGCGGCAAACGCAGGGTGCCGCCGCGCAGCAGTGGGTTATGCAGGGTCGAATAGACATTCAGCGAGGTGATCCGCCAAGGCACGCCGGCATACACGATCCGTTCGCCTTCCCGGACGCTGCCCATGCCGAGCAGGATGCGGATTTCCGCCATGTAGCGCGGCAGCGATTGCCGCAGGCCCCATAGAATGCCGATCGCCAACAGAATCAGCAGGCCAAGCAGCAGCCAATCGCCTTGAGTGTATAGGATGAGGGTGGATGCGAAAAAAGCCAGCATCAAGGTGAGTGCCTTGAAGGATAGCGCGGTTACCCGCGCCAGCCGGCGTGTTTTCCGTTGGCGACCCCGGCCAGTGATTCGGCCGACCAGTCGGCCGAATCCGCTCAATACCAGATAGGTCAGTATGAAACCGCCGAGCGCCAGTACCAGATTGAGGCCTCGGCCGCTGGCGAATTCCTGAAGCGTGAGAGTGAGTCTCTGGTTGCTTCGTTCGCTTGGCGTCGTCAGTCGTTCGAGTTGGGCATTGATGCGCTGCAAGCGGCTCGCGGTTTCCTCGCGATGATCTCGCCACCGCTCCAGCGTCGCTTGCAACGCCTTTTTTACGGGGGGTTCCTTCACCATCGCCAGGGTTTGCTCGATATGAGCGATGGCCTCGTCGGTGGTTTGCAGCCGGTTCTCATACAAGGTCCGCTCGCTGCGCAGGCGTTCGATCATCCGCGGCCGTTCGGTCAGTCGCTTCAGTTCGTCGAGTAGGGGTCGAATCACGTCCTCGATTTCCTGTTGCCAGTCGAAGGTGGTCTCGGTTGCTTGTTGGAGTTCGGCGCTACTGGAGCCGCCGGTGGCAATTTCCTCGAACGAGGCCTTTAACTCCTTCAGCCGACTGGAGGTCTGTGCCACTTGCTCGTTCAGTTGCTGCGCTTCGGCGGGGGCTGGGGTGCGTTTCAATTGCCGGTTCAGATCAGCGCGATCGTTCTCGACTTCCTGGATAGTGTCGAGCAATGTCCGTAACTGCTCTTCCTGTGATGGAGCGGCGACGGTGGGTTGCGCTTGCGTTGCGGGGGTGGTGTCCGGGGGGGGTGGCCGGCTGGGCGTGCAGGCTCTGTGTCAGTAATCCAAGAACCAAAAGGATTAGCCAGCGAAAGGACATGGGATTCCTCCTTAAGTGAGATTTGAACGAACAAAAACGATCGGCTGGACCTGGGTTCCGGCCGCCGGCTGATAACCGGGAATGCCGTCAGGTAGGGTCGTGCCCGACGTGAGGGGTCGCGTGGATGGAGACCGGGAAGAAGCCATGGCGTGGGCGACGCGCGCCCGTTTTGAAACACTCCGAGCCCCTGGAGACAAGACGGAAAAGGGACGACATGCGGCTCAGTACGCTGTCAGCGACATGCCAGCGACCGGGGTGATTCCTTGTCCGTCGGACCCGGCGAACTCGAAGGGGATCGAGACCAGTTCCATCTCCGCGTTGCGCTGGACCGCGAAGTGCAGGTGTGGGCCGGTGGAAAAGCCGGTGTTACCGGAGTTGGCCAACCAAGTGCCACGTTGCACCCGTTGCCCCGGCGCCACCTGGATCGAATCGGGATGCAAGTGAGCGTATATCGCCATGGTGCCGTCGTCGTGCAGGACGCGCACCGCATTGGCTCGGCTTTGATATTTCGGGTCGGTGCCACCATCGAAGAAATCGCCGGCCACTTCCATGATGACTCCGGCTCGCGCGGCGCGCACCGGAGTGCCCAGCGGTAGGCTGATGTCCACCGCGTAACGGCTTTGCGGGTGTTGGTGGCTAAAGCCGCCGTCGAATGCCTGGCTGACGCGGAACCGTTGCCCTGGCGCGAACGGTGGCGCGTAGGGTTGCTCGGGTCGATGCTTGGCGGTGGGGTCGCCCAGCACCGCCCGTACTCGATAACCGTAGCTCCAGCGTGCACCCGTCGGTTTGAGTGCGACCACCGTCAGTTCCATGCGGGCCGGGACGACCACCCGCACCGGCAACGGTGGCTCGGCGCGCATGTTTTCAGTGCTTCGGCGCTGATTTCCACCTCCACCGGGCCGTAATAGTCGTTGACCGCCGCCAGCACCGGCGTTTCCGGGGTGCCGCGGTTACGGATGCTGATCCTGGCCGGTAGATCGCGAACCGCCAACTGACTGATCTCGACCGGCACATCGGTGGCGGGCGGCCGGTCGGTGAACGACCAGGCGCCGTTGGCATCCTGATATTTGTAGAGTTTTTTACCCAGTGCTGGTTGCGATTCCAGCAAGGCGAGCAAGGCCAGCAACGCGATCGCCGTCGGACCCGGTGCTTGGAAGCTTGTTCGCGCGATAACCATTCGGATCGTGGTCAGGGGGTGAAATGGTGGATGTGTACGCCTTCCTGGCCGCTTTTGGCCAGTTCGACCATTTTGGCGGCGACGGTTTCCGCCGGCACCGGCCGGTAACGGCTGAACGGTCCCCACAGGAGAGGTGTCCAGAGCGGCGCCAGTCGTTGGCTCCAGTCTTCGACCGGCCGGGCTTCACGGTGTTCGCCCAACAGCAGTGAAGGGCGCAGCAGGTGAACGGTCTTGAACGGCAATTCGCTGACCGCCGCTTCGGCTCGGCCCTTGACCCGATTGTAGAAAACCGGCGAACTGGGGTCGGCGCCGACCGCCGAGACCAGCACGAAGCAGGGTACGCCGTGCGCCGCCGCCAACCGGGCCAGTTCGGCGACGTAAATGTGGTCGACCTTGGCGAACGCTTCCGGCGAACCGGCCGCCCGGTGGGTGGTACCCAGGCAGCACAGGACGACATCGGCGTCGATGGCGCCGGCGTGATCGCGCAGTTGGTCGAAATCCACGAGGTGTACGGTGAGTTTCGGGTGGGTTTGTTCCATCGGATGGCGAGCGAAGATCGTGACCTGGCCAATGTCGTCGTCCGCCAGCAATTGGGTCAAACAATGCCCTCCGACCAGGCCGGTCGCTCCCACCAGCAGGACGCGGATTGCCGATTGTCGTTGTTCCCCCATGTTGGTGCTCCCGATCTTGGCAACTGGATTCTTGTCGCTGAATGTTTGACGCGAGATCCGGTGTTGGCCGGATTTCGAACTATTCGCTGGATACCTGTTAAAGCATAGTCGTCGTTTGGCTTTTCCCAAATCGCGCGAGCGATCGGCATCCACTGCCACCGACCAGGAGCAAGCCGCGCGACTGATGAGAAATCGGTCGGAATGATACCGAATGCGTGAATCTCCGTCGCCGAAGGGTCTATTCCATGGCGGAGAACGCCGAATTCCAGACTGTGCCGTGGGCGAGGCGCGTTACCGGTGTACGAGCGCGCATGGTGGCGGCTTAAGACCAAGGGCGGAACATTGCTCCGCCCTCAATCAAAGCGCGGCACATGTTGAAATGGGGTTTGGCGACTATCGGATCAAAGCGCTTGGCATCGATTGGTCGAGCGATCCCAACTCACCACCCCCGGAACCGTGTGCCGGGGGACCTACCTACCAGGGCGGCTAAGGCCACCCATGGATCAGTTTCTCAAGCCGTGCTGGTCAGCTTCTCGTACTTGGTTTGCAGTTGCTCATCGGTTTCGGCATGGTTTAGGTCCGGAATGATGCAGTCCACCGGACAGACTTCGATGCATTGTGGTGTGTCGAAGTGGCCCACGCACTGGGTGCAGCGGCTCGGGTCGATCTCGTAGATTTCTTCGCCCTGATAGATCGCTTCGTTTGGGCACTCGGGCTCGCACACGTCGCAGTTGATGCATTCGTCGGTGATCATCAGTGCCATGGCTGGCTCCTCGGTTTCTATCTTGTGAATTCACGGCCGGTTCGCGGCACCGGCAAAGGCAACTCAAGCCCGTCCGAGCGGGAGCGGCCAGGCTGAATTTCCGAGTATTTTACTCAATTAATGGCGCAAGGCGAATTTTGCCGCCAGCGCCGCCTCCACCTTGGGGTGGACGAACGGCGCGATGTTCCCACCCAGCTTGGCGACTTCGCGCACCAGACTGGAGGAGACGAAGGCGTATTGCTCGGCGGGGGTCAAGAAAATGGATTCGATCTGGGGGTTCAGGCGGCGGTTCATGCTGGCCAACTGAAATTCGAATTCGAAATCGGACACCGCGCGCAGGCCACGCATGATGACGTTGGCGCCGACGCTCTTGGCGTAATTCACCAGAAGAATGTCGAAACCGCGCACCTCGACGTGGGGTAGGTGCGATACCACCTCGTTTACCAGCGCCACCCGCTCCTCCAGTGAGAACAGCGGCTGCTTGTTGGGATTGGCGGCGACGCTGACAATGAGCCGCTCGAACATGCGTGCGCCACGATCGATCAGATCGGCGTGACCATTGGTGATGGGATCGAAAGTGCCCGGATAGATGGCGACGACGGACATGGGCGTTTCCTGGGTGCGAGGGTTGCGCCGATTATCGGAAAAGCCAAGCGGCAAGGCAACCGGACCTGGAAGCTTGTCGGACATGGGGGCGAAGCCGGGGTAGAATTCCTGAAAGGTGTTCGAGCCTGGAGCGAGGGGAGGAGACGCTGAAAAGCGCACGACGACTCGCGTGCCTGGGGTTCAACTTAAAGCGTCCATGTCGGTTGAATGATTGTGTTATTGCGTTCTGATAGCCCAATAAACCGAGAGGAAATCAGGTAAATGCGATTGATTTGGACCCCAAAAAATCCTTCTGTCGCCCTGATGCCGTTATTTTTGGATCGTGTGTATGTTATTTGATGCGTTAATTCGACAGGCTCCTGATTTTATCGATGGGTCATGAACGTCGCCACCTCTAAAACAGTGCTCATCGTGGAGGACGAGATCCCCCTCGGGGATGTGCTTGAAGAATACTTGCGGGCCTCGGCCTTCGCGGTTGACCGGATTGCGGACGGCAATGCTGTCGTTCCCCATGTGCGCAAGCGTCCTCCGGACCTGCTCTTGCTGGACTTGATGCTGCCCGGGCGCGATGGCCTGGATATCTGTCGAGATCTGCGTGGCTTCACTTCCGTACCCATCATCATGGTCACCGCCCGGGTAGAGGAGATCGATCGCCTCCTCGGCCTCGAGCTGGGCGCGGACGACTACATCTGCAAGCCATTCGCCCCGCGGGAGGTGGTCGCGCGGGTCAAGGCGCAGTTGCGCCGGGTCGATCTGTTGACCCATCCACAGATGGAAGTTCAGGAGCACGGACTGTACCTGGACGCTGACAGGTTCGAAGCGCGCATGGGCGAGCGGGCGCTGCGCCTCACCGCGGTGGAGTTCCGGTTGCTCGATACCCTGTGCCGCCATCCCGGTCGCATTTTTCCCGCACCCGATTGATCGACAATCTGTACAGCGACCAACGTATCGTGACCGAAAGGACAGTCGATACGCATGTCAAGAATTTGCGCCGGAAGCTGGCGACTGAGTTCGACGGTCGGCAGTTCATCCAGTCGGTCTACGGCGTGGGTTACCGCTTCGAGCCCGAGTAATCCGGACATCGTCCGGATACCGGGGCAGACTCGCGGCGGGATGGAGAAGGTATCGACCTCAATCCCTCCGGCCCGAACGAGGTGGGCCGTCCGGTGGGCCACCTTCGGGTGCGCATGCCCGCGTATCCAGTCCAGGCGGTGTGATACAGATGCCCTTCACAAGGTCATTCCCACGGCCGGAAAAACTGCAAACGGCGTTTTCCTGCTGGCCTTCACAGGCCTGCAGGGCCTCGGGCGGGGGTTGAGGGGGGCGTCTGCCTCCGCGATTATCGGGCTGCGCGCTCGAAAGCGGCGCGGCGGCGCAGAGCAGGAGAAACAGGGGTATTGACAGAATGGCTCGATGTCGTGGCATGTGAGGCTCCTTGATCTCGTTGACGTTGAAGTGCCGACAGTCTATCGAGAGAGTAAGGAGCGGATTTGAAGGAAAATTGAAGAAATTGTGCAGCCCAGGTGGGGCATCCGAAACCCATCTCTTGATCTTCAATAGCGCTTTCGGAATCGAAATCCTGCTCCGGGAAGCAAACTCCGGGGTTCCGACGATCACCCCGCGCGATCAGGGTCACGAGTCCGATGCGGGCAAGCGGATCTCGATCTCAAGACCGCCGGAGTCCGCGGCTCCCGCGGAGATACTACCGCGATGGGCCTCGATAATACTGCGACAGATGGCCAGCCCCAGCCCAGCGCCCCCTTTCGCCCGGGAGCGGGAGGACTCCACTCGGTAGAAGCGGTCGAACAGGCGCTCCAGGGCTTCCGGGGTAACGCCCGGCGGCGTGTCCGACACCGATACCCTGATCTCGGCCCCCGCTCGCGTTGCCACGACCCGCGTGAATCCGCCGGGGTCCGTGTAGCGCAGGCTGTTCCCGAGCACATTGTCCAGGACCTGGCGCAGCCGTCCCCGGTCACCCTCCATGGGCAGCTCCTCGTCGCTCTCCAACCGCAGCTCGACACCCTTGTCGGCGAAGGCGGCCCGCGACTCGCCAACCGCGACTTCGAGAATCTCCCCCAGGTCCAGGGGGCCATGGCGATAGTCGAGCGCGCCCGCATCCGACAGGGCCAGGTCATAAAGATCGTCCAGCAGTCGAACCAGAGCGAGCAGTCTGCCCTGGAGCTGCTCCAGGCGCTCCTTCGTACAAGGCCTTATCCCGTCGATCAGCGCGTCCAGCTCGGCCCTGGCCACCGCAACGGGTGTGCGCAGCTCGTGGGAGATATCGGCCATGCCGCGGCGCCGAAGGTCCTCGTTGCGTTCCAGCGCAACGGCCAGGTGATTGAAATCCTCCGCCAGTGCCGTCAGCTCGTCCCGACCTTGGGGCGCGAGCCGCGTTCCGTAGTCCCCCTTGGTCAGTCGGCGGGCTCCCCGGCCACGGCGCGGACGCGCCGCAGCATGCCTTCTCCGAAGACCCAGCCCAGCAAGATAGCCAGTGTCAACGCGCCCACGGCGATCCAAAGGAGGGAGCGGTTGTGCTGGCTGTGGAAGCGTTGCGCCAGCTCGTCCTCTAACCAGAGGGGCGGCGACAGTCCGAGCCAACCAACGACAACACCGTCCGATTCCAGGGAAACGAGCAGTTCTTTTCCAATATTCCGAGGCTCTCCCGCCACCCAGCGGCGCTGATCGTCCAACAGACGCAGGCGACCGGCCAAACCTCCCGGTCCCGGGGGGGATTGACCGAAACCCGGCTCAGCTGGAGCCGGAGCGAAACCTGGACCCGGAGGCGGAGCGTGCGATGGAGCGACGGACCGCTCTCCGTGGAAACCGGGTGGAAGACCGCCTGGAGGCGGGAATGCCGGTGCGCCTTCACGACCCGGCGGGCCGGGCTGGGAAGGGTTCCTGGGGGCCGTATCGGTGGGCTCGGCTCCCGCACAGGCCCGCCTCCCGCGGCGTCGGACGATGGCCGGGGTTCCGGGATTGACCAGTGTGGCTCGGCGCCAAGGCATCGTCGATGAACCGCGCCAGTCACCGGGATGACGACGGAAGAGATCCCACGAGCCGTGCTCCTGATAGGTTTTTACCAAAGCCTCTTCGAGAGGCACGACACGCTTGAGCTCCTGTTGCCCCAGATAGTCCAGAAAGCCGTACTGAAAGCTCCAGCGGGCGGCAAGCCCCATGGCGATTACCGAGACGGCGCTGGTGAGCCCCAGTATTACCAAGAGCTTGAGTGTGAGACCGATACGCATGAGCTTGAAGACCTTGAGCCCTCACCACACGGATCATGGGTGGGTGAGGGCTTCCGCAGGATTGCAGCCAGTTCCGCCTGACACAACGGGTCCCATCGAACTTCACAATTTCTTTCATCTTTCTCCCCGCTCATTTCAGATTCACTGCGTAAATTGTTGCTGAAAGGGGCGCTAGTGGCCGCACTCCGATCCATCTGTATTCTCGTATTATCAACGGGTTGAATCCGGTATCCAGCGATACGGCGTGGAAATAGACACCCTCGGATTCCGGGCGACTTTTCGGAGGACACGCCATTCAGGAGCAGTGGCCGAGTCGATTGCGCCTTTGCTGGGCGGCATCCCGTTTTCGTCCGGCTTGGCCGCCCCCGCTGGCGCGCGGCGGCCAAGCCGGCTTTGGTGCGCTCGGCGATCAACTCGCGCTCCATTTGGGCCTAGACCAGGCGTTCGACTACCAATCAAAACGACAGGATCTCCAAATGCGATTTACTGACTACCTGCTTTTCACCAGTCTTTTGCCGCTCGCCGCACTGGCCGAAAACGCTCCCGCTCCCGTCGACCAGCATGAGTTGAACCGCCTCGTCACCGAAGGCGCGGCGGGCGAGGCATTCCTTCACGCCTTTGAAGCCGGCGACAAGTTGAGCGAAGTCAGTTTTGACGCCAGTCGCGGCATCGGCGCCAATATCGGCGAGGGTCGCCGTTTCACCCGCTTTCCGCGCGCCGATCTGAATGGGCCGACGGAATGGGCCAGCCACTTTCCCAAACGCGAGGGTGGCGCGAACGCGACGTCCTGCATCGCTTGCCACAACGCGCCCTTTGCCAATGGCGCCGGCGATGTCGCGCTGAACGCAGTGGTCGATCCCGGCCATACCGGGGACCCCACCCAATACCTCGAACGCAACACGCTACCGCTCTTTGCCCTCGGCATCCCCCAGCGCCTGGCGGAAGAAATCAGCACCGAGCTTTACGCCCAGCGCGACGCCGCCAAGGCCCGCGCCTGCACCAACGGCCGCGCTTCGGCGGTACTGCGCGCCAAGGGTGTCAGCTACGGCATACTCGAAATGACCCGCGCCACCGAGACCCCCTGCACCGTTGCCATCGACAGCTCAAAGCTCTCCGGTATCGACGCCGACCTGGTGATCAAGCCGTTCGGCTGGAAAGGCAATCACGCGACGATTCGTGCCTTCACTCGCGGTGCCGCGCATAATGAACTCGGGCTTCAGGCAGTCGAACTTGTCGGCGATCAGGACGGCGATTTCGATGGCGTCATCAATGAACTTTCCGTAGGCGACATGACCGCGCTTACGATTTACATGGCCGGTCTCGAACGCCCCGTCAGCACCCTGGAACTGGCCGATCTCGGCTTGATGGACCTGACCGCCAAAGCCCGAGCCGAAATCCGGGCGGGCGAGCTTTTATTCGGCAAAGCGCGGTGTACATCGTGCCATGTACCCGCGATGACGCTGACTGACCCGACTTTCCGAGAGCCCAGCCAGGTGCGGGGCTTTTATGACGCGATGTTCCCCGACGGCTCGGATCCGGCAACGCGCGGCCTGATCCGCGCCTCCGCCATTGCCTTTGATTTGACGGCCGATCAGCCCAAAAACCGGATCGAGAGGGCTAACGGTGCACTCCACCGGCTCGGCGCGGTCGAGCGCACTCCCGAAGGCGTGGCGGTCGCCCGCTGGTTTAGCGACTTCAAGCGTCATGACATGGGCGAAGCTCTGGCCGATCCCGACGATCCGCTCGGCCTGGGCGCGGCGATGTTCCTCACCCGCTCGCTGGCCGGCGTCGCCTCGACCGGCCCCTGGCTTCACGACGGGCGCGCGACCACATTGGCGGACGCGATCGCCGCCCATGGCGGTGCCGCCGCCGCCAGTGCCGCGCTGTACGCCGGAATGTCGGCTGACGAACAGGACCGGATTATCGCCTTTCTGGAAAGCCTCGTGATGTATCAGGGTGAGTTCCCATTAACCGCGGGTAAACCGGCAACTGCGGGTAAATCGGCGCGTATCGAAACAATACTTAAATATTTTCAACAGGTTATAAATTACCCATGGGCGACTTACTCGCAGTTAATGAGCAATCACCTATCAGGCCGCTAACTGCGCATTCCCCTCTGCTGGAGTCAGGAAGCGAAAGACCGTCCGGCGCGGCGGTCGGCGATAGCCGTTAATCGGTTCGGACGCTAATAGATAAGTCATGATCTCGACGCTTGTCGGGATCAGTGGCGCCTTCATCTCCGTTTCTCCGCGCCAGCCGGTAAGTGACCGCGCCGGCGGTTTTTTCCCGCCACGGGGTCCAGGGCGCGGGCAGGGTGGGCGCTCCCGCTGCCACCTCGGCTTCCAGATAAATCCAGGCGCTTGCCGCCAGCCAGCCGCCCGCTTCCAGGGCCGCGCACGCCGGTTCCAGTAAGCCCGCGCCGAACGGCGGGTCGAGCAACACGATCTCGAACGGTGTTCCCGGCTGGCCCAACCAGGCCAGCGCGTCGGCCTGTTCGACGCGGGCGCTTTGCGCGTGCAGCCGGTCGAGGTGACCCCGCAGGATGTGGGCCGCGAGCGGATGGCGTTCGACGAACACGACTTCGCCCGCGCCGCGTGACAGCGCCTCGATACCGAGCGCGCCGCTGCCGGCGAACAGATCAGAGGCAACGGGCGCCGGGCAGGACCGGCGCCAGCCAGTTGAACAGGGTTTCCCGCACCCGGTCCGGGGTGGGGCGCAGGCCCGGCAGATCCGGAAAGGTCAACCGCCGGCCGCGCCATTGCCCGCCGATGACGCGCAACTGCTTGGCGTGACCGCCGCGCCGGTTCATGTGCCGGCTGGTCCCGGCGGGGTCGGGGGGGCGGGTGCGCCGGATGGAGCGGGCGGGGTCGACGCGCTCTGGCCGCCGACGATGACCACGATTTGCCGGTCGGGCTGAACATGCCGTTGCCAGGCGCTCTTGACCTGTTCCAGGTCGATGCCGTTCATGGTGCCGATAAAGGTTTGCAGGTAATCCAGCGGCAGGCCATGGAACGCGATCAGCCCCAGATAGTTGGCCAGTTTGCCGTTGCCGGCGAGATCGAGCGCGAAGCCACCGGTGATGTTCTGGCGGGCTTCCTCCAGCGTTTGGGCGTCGGGTCCATCGGCGCTGAACTGGCGCAGGGTGCTTTGCGCCAACTGTAACGCGGTGTCGGCCTGATCGTTGCGGGTTTGCAGGTTGATCAGGAAGGGGCCGGCCTGTTGCATCGGGGAAAAGGCGCTGTAGGCGCCATAAGCCAGCCCGCGCTTTTCGCGGATTTCCTGGGACAGTTGCGAAACCAGGCCGTTGCCACCCAGCACATGGTTGCCGAGATAGAGCGCGTAGTAGTCGGGGTCGTCGCGGCTGACCCCGAGCTGGCCGATGAGGATATGGCTCTGGCTGGAAGGATGGGGGATGCGGATGGTTTGGCTGGCGGTGAGGGCAGGGACCGGCGGGGCGGCGGGACCGGTTCGCCTTTGGGCAAGCCACCGACCAGGGCGTTGGCCAGTTGCTCGGCGGCGGGCCGGTCGAGATCGCCGACGATGGCGACGACCGCGTTGGCGGCGGTGTAATAGCGGCGATGGAAATGCTGAATGTCGGCGCGGGCGATGGCGTTCAGGCTGGCCGGGGTGCCATCGGATGGCGAACCGTAGGGATGATCGCCGTATAGCGCCTTAAAAAAGGTGTCTTGGGCGATGGCGCCGGGCGACTGAGCACGTTCCTGAAGCGCGGTCAGCATTTGCTGGCGGACCCGTTCCACCGCGTCGGGCGCGAAGGTGGGGTCTTTCAGCAGGCGGGCGACGGTTTCGACGGCGGGTTGCAGGTAGCGCGGGTCGGTCAGGCTACGCAGCGCCACCGAGGCCGAGTCGCGCCGCGAACTGGTGGCCAGTCGGGCGCCCACCTGGTCCATGCGGTCGGCGATGGTATCGGCCGACCAGTCGCCGGCGCCTTCCTCCAGCAGTCCGTTGGTCAGTTTCGCCAAGCCCGGTTGTTGGCCATCGCGAACCGAGCCGGCCCTGAACAGGATTTGCGCGTCCACCATCGGCAGTTCCCGGGCGGCGATGAAGTAGACCGGCACGCCGTTGGCGGTGCGCCAGTTCTGGATTTCGGGGATGGCCTGGGCCAGGCTGGAGATGAGCAGCAGCGCGGCGGCAAGAATACCCGATAGCGACGATTTCAGGTAAGGCATGGCGGGGAGAATCCTTGGCGCTCCTCTCCCATGCGGGAGAGGGGTTGGGAATGAGGGGGTTTTAGCGAAGGGTATGATCCATCCCGGCACTGGGCGCGGCCAGACGGCGGCCATCCAGCGGCAGCGGTTCCAGCGTGGCCACGGTCAACCGGTCGTCGGTCAGGTACTTGCGGGCGACCTCGCGCACTTGTTCCGGGGGTGACGGCCTGGAGGCGTTGCACATAGTCATCGAGTTTGTTCCAGCCCAAGCCAACCGTTTCCAGCATACCCAGCCGCATCCCCTGGTAGAACAGCGAATCCTGCTGGTAGACATCGGCGGCGGTCGCCTGAGCGATCACCCGCGCCAGTTCCTCGGGGCTGACCGGCTCCTCGCGCAGTTTGGTTACTTCGGCGCGCAGGGCGTGTTCCAGTTCGGTAGTGCTGTGGCCCGGTGCGGGGTTTCCAGCCAGCAGAAACAGTTCTTCCAGCCGCGAGGTCGGGTTGTAGCCAGAGCCGGCGGCGGCGGCGATCTGGGAGCCGCGCACCAGATTGCGGCTGATCCGGCCACTGTTGCCGCCGTCGAGAATACCCTCCAGCACGTCCAGAGCGTAAGGCTCCCACTCTTCAGCGGCGGTTTTTAGGGTCGGGGCCTTGTAGCCGAGCAGGACGTAAGGTACTTCCGCCGGGGTTTTCACCACGATCCGGCGCTCGCCCAGTTGCGGTAGTTCCGCCGCTGGCTTGGGCGGAGTCAGTTCGCTGGGCGGCAACGGCCCGAAGTGCTTCTGGGCCAGATCACGGACCTGGGCCGGGTCCACGTCGCCGACTACCACCAGAGTGGCGTTGTTCGGGGCATACCATTGCTGGTACCAGCGCTTGAGATCGTTCAGGGAAAGGGCCTGGATGTCCTGCATCCAGCCGATGATCGGGTTGCGGTAGGGGCTGGTGAGGTAGGCGGCGGCGTAAAACCGCTCGCTGGTCAGCGACTCGGGCTGGTCTTCGGTGCGCAAGCGGCGTTCCTCGGTTACCACTTGGGCTTCCTTGCTGACGTCCTCCGGCTTGAGCAGCAGGTGGCGCATCCGGTCGGCTTCCAGCCGGAAGCTGAGTGCCAGGCGTTCCTTTTCCAGGGTCTGGAAATAGGCGGTGTAGTCGCGGCTGGTGAAGGCGTTCTCGTCGCCACCGTTGGCGGCGATCAGGCGGGAGAATTCGCTGCCCGGCACCGTTGGGGTGCCCTTGAACATCAGGTGTTCCAGCAGGTGGGAGATGCCGGTCAGATCGCTGGGTTCATAGCTGGAGCCGACCTTGTACCAGACCTGCGAGACCACCACCGGCGCGCGGTGATCCTCGCGCACCAGGATTTTCAGACCGTTGTCCAGGGTGAATTCGTGGACCGGCGCGCCGCGAAGGCGGCGGGGTCACGGACAGCCAGAAGGCTGCGATGAGGGTTCGACTGCGCGACATGAGAACTCCGGGTTTGGCCGATTCCAAGGTTTCGATTTCGGTCATTGGGCAGCGGGCGAGGGCAAGGGTTCAGCACGACGCACACGTATCGGGAGAGTCATCTCGCGGCCATTGCGCGCTCACCATTCGTCCACAACGGTTCCCGGCTCCTCCATCAATGTCAGTAGACCCACGAGGGTGACAGCCGCGCGGTTCGCCGCCAGTCAGCGCTGGCGGTTGCGCCCTGGATCGCGACCGGGGACGGGCGATGGTCTGCCATTACGCCGGGTAATCGCTGGTTACGCCAACGACAACCGTTTGAGGACATTCTGACGGAAACGGGTTACTTGTCCGGCGCCGGTCAGTTCTCGACATAAAATCGTCAACGCCGTATCCAAATCCATCGCCGACTCCCAGGCTTCCTCGCAGAGAATCGCGGCCATGGGGCCGATAAACTCCATCAACTCCTGCTCCAGCACGGATTTGACCCGATCGCTCAGTTCTTGGCCGCTAACCGGTTCAGCCGCTTTTCCAGACGAACCAGGCGCAACCTTGAGCTGTTCCAGGATGAGATCGGTGGGTGGCAACGCCGCTCGCTGAATGGGTGGCGGTCCTTCGGCAAAACGCGAAATGCGGATCTGGGCATCAAATCCCCGCAACAGTTCCAAGGCTTCTTGTCCATGCTTGCTCTGGAAGGTCAGGTCAATGATCCTCGCCGTTGTTCAAGCCAATTTGGGCCAACCAATTATTGGCGAAAGCGATAAAGAGCGTACCGGTGCGCTTTTCCCGGCACAGCGTCTGGAGTTCTTCATCCACGTATCTGGCGAAATGGGGAAATTGTGTTTTGGCCATGTTCAGTTTCTCAGGAACGGGCCGCCCCAACCGCAAACGCCGATGGCGCGCCGATCATGTAAGTTTAGGGGCTTCTTGCGCAACCGCTCGAAAGCCAGTTTGATGCTGGCCGCCATCCGCTCGATGGCGCGGGCCAGGGCGCCGATTTCATCGCGGCGTTCGGTGCCGACGATTTTCCGGTCGAAGTTGCCGCGGCTGATGTTTTCGGCGACGGCCGTCAGTTCCGGAAATCGGGCTCGCCAGTTGCCGCGACAGCAAATAGGCCACGACGATCACCAACACCAGCGCGCCCGCGATCAGGAACAATGCCCGTTGCCGCGCCTCCAGCAATGGCGCGAAGGCGTCGTCGTAGTCCTGCTGGATGATCAGCGTCCAGCCCAGATTGATTTTCTGGGTATAGGCGACCACACTCTGGCCCGCTTCCTGGTAGATGATCGGGGCTTGGGCCGATTCCGGCGATTTTAGCGCCGGATGCGCGCTCAGATCCTGCAAGGCTTCGGCGACCTGCTCCGGCCTGCCGTGGGCGATCGCCTTGTTGTTTTTGGTCGACCAAAATCGCGAATCCAGTCGTGCCGATCCTGGTGCGGGTCACTACTTGGGAAACATCCGTCAACTGCATGGCCATGGCCAAGGCTCCCACGGTCGAACCAGCGGCGGTCCGAATCGGGCTAGCCAGAATCAAGGCCGGCTTCTTGGGAGGTTTTCCCGATCACCACTTGCTGACCGATCGGCTGGCCCGCCGATACCTGCTTGAAATAATCGCGATCACCGTAGTACTGCAACGGATTATTGTCGCTGCGCCCGACGTTTTGGCCGTCACGCCCAACGGTAAAAACCAGATAGGCCCACTCGTAGGTATCCTGAATGGCTTTCAGAACCGGTTTCTGCCGCGTTGCATCCATGGAAACGAGTTCGGGTAACGCGGCGTTTTCGCGCAGGGCACGCAGGTTCATGTCCGTCCATCCGTTCACCCTGCCGACCAGGTCGTTGGCGGTCAGCTTCAAGCTCAAATTGGTATTTTCGCGCCAGTCCCGTTCGAGCTGGTGCCCACTGACATAAAGCAAACCGCCGAGCGGAATCAGTGCCACCACAATCATCGTCAGTAGAATCTTGTGAAAGATTTTCAGCGAGAACCCGGATTTATCTTCCGTCATAACCATGACTCATTTCTTCTCAATTCATTGTACAGGACAAAATCATCTAACCAAATGAATTTACGTTAAAATTCTGCCGGGTGGCGTATTGGTTAGAGGTAGAAAACAGCGATTTTGAGGGCTCGATCCCAACCGTTTAAAGAGCGACTCCAGTGCCTGATGAAAAGCGTATTGCCGGGCGGATTCTTGGTGATGAAATAAACAACTTCTCAAATAATCTAATCCATAGCGAAAAGACTTTGGGTGGGACGGCCATGTTTTTGATCTTGATCGGTTTAATTTCATGGCGCCATTCACCAATAATATGCGCCCAACTAAATGCAATAGCGGAGAAAAGCCATCCATTTTTCAAGTCGCTGGGGTCAGTTATATGGGTGGATTCCAGATCGAATCCCCGAGTTTTTAAGCAAATGAAAAGCGTTTCGATCGGCCAGCGTTCCTTATAATTTTCCAACGCGGTTTCCGGTTGTTCTTGCGTTGCGAGAATAACGGAATTCACCGTTGGCCATTTTCAGACCAATCACATAAAGAGAGTGCCCCCACACGGTTCGTTGGCCCGATAAAACCAGAGCGCTGCCACGGGGTAGGCCTCGAAAAGATTTTCGGCGGAGACGGGGACCCCTCGGGAGTTAGAGATTTGCGTATTCTTTTTGATGCGTATTACGAATTTAATTTGATTTTCAATAAGATAACCAAACCATTGAATCCCAATAAACTCGCGATCCGCAAACAAGCAGGCGATCATTTGCGGGCCGAAAATCGTAAGGAATCGATTCATTAATGCTATTCTTTCTTGGGTATTTGAGTTGCCTTTTTTATCTAAAGCAACCCATAGTATAGGAAAAGCAGATCCGATAGACGACTCCTAAAACAAGGTAATTGATATTGACATCACCATATTTCCAATTGGTTCTATCGAGTGTCAATTTGAACTGAAGCACTAGGAATGAGACTGGCAATGAACCGGGCGACTTGATTCAGAATCTAGAAAATTGACAAAAAAGTCGTTGAAGGCGTTTGTAATGAGGCCGGTTGCCCACGCCAGGAAAGGTGACAGCAATCTTTGCGAGATTGACCGTTCCCATCTGGATGATTCCGATAATTAAATAGACGATGCAAGAGATACGCGCTCAGGTTCCAGTGAAAATGATGATGAAGCATTTCTGCAAAGTGCCGGGTATTAAAAAAGGGGAATTCACGGAATTAACCTCGCCTGTTTTAAATTAATGTTATCAATCAATTAGTTATGATAGCAGCAACCTCACGATCCTACTACCCTCAAAATAGCTGTTTTTTTTTATCTTAATTTTCAGCAAGTTATTTTGTCCTGTACAATATTCTCAATTAGTTAACCACCCTGAATTTTCAAAGTAAACTCGTATTCGTCGTTGAAATCAAATTATTTCTAGATATCTCACCAACGCGCCAATCGAACGGATCGTGTCGCTGCTTTACACGGCGCCGCCGCCAACATTCGATCGCTTGTTTCTTTGTTATCCTTTATATTCAGTAAGTTGTGTCATATTTTTACAGTGCATTAGATTTATATTTAGTAAAATCCTAAGGTTAATGTTATGATTGCACTGACATGTAAAAAATTCGAACGTTTTTGGCCCATCGAAGTGCCGGAAAGCAGTAAACTTACGAGAACCCTTCGATAGCGGGGTTTTCGACGATTGGCGCTGCGTTTAACGGGCTATAACTGATTGCTTGTTAAGTATAAAAGATTGTTGGTAATCGGGTGCGCCGCCCGTTGTCTTAGCGGATTGCCGGATTGCCCACAGCCTGATTGAACTAATATAAGCACATCAACGATTCCTCGGTGGTTGCAATGTCCTCATCCCTTCACGTCCCGCTTATTGGCACCGGGATCATCGCGTCGCCTCCGCGCCAGTCTGCTCGGCTGCGGGTCAGGATTCGGGGCGATCAGGAGCTGCGTTCGCCGGACCGGACGCCGACCTGCAACCAGTCTCGGCCTACCGACGGTACTGCATGGGTTCCGCGCTTTGGACAACGATATCGTGCTGAGCGACCGCGCGGTTTCTCGTCGGCACGCGGAAATCCGGTGACGCCGAACAGGTTGATGCGCGACCGCCAGTTCACCGGCGGCACGTTCATCAACGACGTACGCATCACCGAAGCTACATCCCCCAACGCCGAATGCCGGCTTGGTTGCTCGGCTTTGTTGATCCGCCGACACACCGAGGAACACAAGGTGGCGGTATCACGCCAGGACCGATTGGGCGAACTGGTGGGCAGCAGCAATGTCGGATGCGGGAGCTGTATGCGGCATGATCAAGCCGTGGCCGCCACGCCGACCACCACTGCGTTTGCACGGCGAAGTCCCGGAGTTCCTGGCAAGGTGGTGGCCCGACCCTCATCACCCTGTCCGGGCCGCACCGGAGCCGCTGGTGGTATTCGACGCCTCGGTGACCGGGCCCAAGATGGTGCGCAACGACCTGTTCCGGTCATATCAAGGGGCTATGCACCCGCGCCACCGGTTCGCGCGAGGGCGCGTTCCGCCAGGCCCACACCGGTACCTTGTTCATCGGCAAAAATCGGCGAGCTGCCACTGTTTGCAGCCGCTGGCTGCTTCGAGGTGCTGGAAAGCCGCGGAGTCACGCCGATCCGGGTCCGATCGGGGAAAATCACGCCCGGGTGGATGTGCGCGTCATCACCGCTACCACCGTGACCCAAAGACAGCCATGGTCCGTACCGGCGGCGCTGCGCGCAGTCTGTTCTATCGCCTGTCGGTGGTGCCGATCAGCTACCCGCGCTGCGGGGTCCGCGGACATTCCGCAGATCAACCACCATCTGTTGGCAAGCAGTTGCGGTTGAACTGCCAGCTTTCGGCGGCGACCATGGCGCCGCTACGGGATACTCATGACTCGGACTGCAATGTGCGGGAACTGCGCAATGTGCTGGAGCGGGCGGCGGTGATGTCCGGCGCCAGCAGGAAGATCGGCCCGGCGGATCTGCGTTGCCGCGCGAGACAACGGCGCAAGCGGCGCCAGTCACCCGACCCTTTCCAGTCCGAGGCCGGGCCGATCTCCGCCCCTGCAGCCGAGTGCGGCCGATGAACGCCCACCACCGAGGAAATGGAACGACAGATGATTCTGGACGCCAGGGACGCGACAAAAACAGCAAGGAGGCGTTCGCGCGAGAGTTGAACATTCCGCTGTCACGCTGAAGCGTCGCCTCCAAAAGGATTACCAGTTCGACGACGACGAATGATCCTTGCGCCGGTAGGTCAGGAAAAACCGCGTCGGCGGAACACGGGCGGTTCTTCTACATCCCCCCACCGTAACCGGTTCAGTCCCCATGCGGCGATTTCCCGGCAGGAACAACCGCTCCTACGGCTTGCCGGACACGCGGTCGAAAATCACAGAGACCCCTGTTCCACTTGCGGCGATCGGTAAGGCGCAGGTCTGCGCCAAGCCGGTTTGCCAGCGCGTCGTTCGAGGTCGCCGTACGCTTATGCGGGCCTCGATCACCGTCCGCTAGCAGCCGCCCGCAGTGCGGCCAGAGCAGCAATATATCGGTGCACCAGCGTCCCAGCCACACTCCCTGCTCGATCTGGCCGTCGATATCGATACCCGCCGCAGAAGGCCTGCAGCATTATCAGAGGACCGGCCTCACAGGTAGCGAATCTCTGCGATCCAGTTTTTTCCGGAAGTACTCGAAAAAACGCCTGGAAAGCGTCCAGCAGAAGTGGGCACATCCAGACAACCCGTCAGGCGGAGATAGGTTTTCCAGCCTGTGGCTCATCCCGGATTGAAGCGGCCAGCACAACCACAGCGAAAGATCGGTTTCTAATCAAAGGGACTGGCGAAACGTCTCGATGCCGCCATCCGGATTTTGCTGGATCAGTCCCAGGTCCGCGCGCTGGCAAGATCGTCGGTGCGAGCTCACTGGCCCAGATCCGCGCCAGTTAGCAGCTCGAGCACCCGCCGGATTTCGTCGCGCCAGAGAGCATCAGCCAGGTGGTCGAAATGCGGTTT